>NZ_FPJG01000003.1 GCF_900119165.1 Amycolatopsis australiensis
GCGGCGTCTTACAGGCCATTCTGATGACCATTTTGTCGTCCGAACCAGCCATTTTCGGCAGTCCGGACGGACTTTGGGCGTCAAAACGCCTCGATACGGGCCTCCTTCAGGTAGGAAAGACGCTGCAAGTTATAGACGGCGGCCTTCCAGTTCAGATGCAGCGTGGCGCGTGCCAGGCCGATCGAGCGCATGACCTTGCCGCCCATTTGCGCCAGTCCGGCGAACACATGTTCGACGCGGGCGCGCGGCGAAGCGATCCGCCGGTTTCGTCGTTCTTGCGCTTCCGACAGCGGCTTGCCCTTGTGGCCTTTGCGCTGGATATGCATGCGCCAGCCCAGGCCGCGCAGACGGGTTTCGCGCCCACCGTCGACATAGCCTTTGTCGGCGTAGATGTCGAGGCTGGTATTGTCCGGGTCGAGCACCTCCTCGAAGTGCAGCGTGTCGTGCTCGCTGGCGGTGCTGATCTTGATTTTGCGGATCAGCTTATAGCGCTTGTCGGCATTGGCCGAGAGCTTATACCCAAAGTAGGACTTCCCATGCTTCTTGGCCCAGCGCGCATCAGTGTCTTTCTGGCGTCGCTTGGCCGGCTTCCAGTCGGCGGGCATCGCATCTTGCGCCACGATGGCCTTTTCCTCTTTGCCCATCGATTGCTTGGGAACTTGCACGAAGCTGGCGTCGATCATCTGCCCGCCACGCGCGATGAAGCCGTGTTTGGCCAGTTGGCGATTGACCGCATCGAAAATGCTCTCGCTGGCGCCGGCCGCGATCAGCCGCTCCTTGAAAGTCCAAATCGTAGTTCGGTCCGGGATCTGGCTGCTGCTGCGCAAGCCGACAAACCGCTGGTAGCTCAAGCGGTCAAGCAGTTGGAATTCCATCTGCTCGTCCGACAAATTGTGCATCTGCTGGATCAGCAACACCCGCACCATCAGCTCAGTCGGGAATGGCGGGCGACCGCCGCGCTCGCGGCCGGGACGTGGCGCCGCATGGTCAACCTCGGCCGCCAGCGCCGAAAAGTCCACATACTGCTCCATCACCTGCAACGCGTCGCCAAGCTTGTTCAGCTTCGCTTCACGCTCCTGGTCGGCAAACAGACTGGTTTTGATCATCGA
>NZ_FPJG01000004.1 GCF_900119165.1 Amycolatopsis australiensis
GCTGTACTCTTGATTTCTATAACGCTCCCTGTTGTCAGCAGGGCTAACGTTATAGGGACAAGCGAATAAGTGCACATGGTGGATGCCTTGGCGATTACAGGCGATGAAGGACGTAGTAGCTTGCGATAAGCTGCGGGGAGTGAGCAAACACACTTTGATCCGCAGATTTCCGAATGGGGAAACCCGGCCTTTTAGGTCATTGCATGCTGAATACATAGGCATGCAAAGCGAACGCGGCGAACTGAAACATCTAAGTAGCTGCAGGAAAAGAAATCAACCGAGATTCCCAAAGTAGTGGCGAGCGAAATGGGAAGAGCCTGTACGTGATAGTCGGACTGATAGTGGAACAGATTGGAAACTCTGGCCATAGCGGGTGATAGCCCCGTACACGAAATCAGACCGGTGGTACTAAGCGTACGACAAGTAGGGCGGGACACGAGAAATCCTGTCTGAACATGGGGGACCATCCTCCAAGGCTAAATACTCGTAATCGACCGATAGTGAACCAGTACCGTGAGGGAAAGGCGAAAAGAACCCCGGGAGGGGAGTGAAATAGATCCTGAAACCGTGTGCATACAAACAGTCGGAGCGGACTTGATCCGTGACGGCGTACCTTTTGTATAATGGGTCAGCGACTTACATTCAGTGGCGAGGTTAACCGGATAGGGGAGCCGTAGAGAAATCGAGTCCGAACAGGGCGACAGTCGCTGGGTGTAGACCCGAAACCAAGTGATCTACCCATGGCCAGGATGAAGGTGCGGTAACACGCCCTGGAGGTCCGAACCCACTAATGTTGAAAAATTAGGGGATGAGCTGTGGGTAGGGGTGAAAGGCTAAACAAACTTGGAAATAGCTGGTTCTCTCCGAAAACTATTTAGGTAGTGCCTCAAGTATCACCATCGGGGGTAGAGCACTGTTATGGCTAGGGGGTCATTGCGACTTACCAAACCATTGCAAACTCCGAATACCGATGAGTGCGAGCTTGGGAGACAGACGTCGGGTGCTAACGTCCGGCGTCAAGAGGGAAACAACCCAGACCGCCAGCTAAGGTCCCAAAGATTGGCTAAGTGGAAAACGAAGTGGGAAGGCTAAAACAGTCAGGATGTTGGCTTAGAAGCAGCCACCATTTAAAGAAAGCGTAATAGCTCACTGATCGAGTCGTCCTGCGCGGAAGATGTAACGGGGCTAAGCCAGTCACCGAAGCTGCGGATATATTCTCGTGATTTATCACCTGATCTATATGGTAGGAGAGCGTTCTGTAAGCCTGCGAAGGTGTCTTGTAAAGGATGCTGGAGGTATCAGAAGTGCGAATGCTGACATGAGTAGCGATAATGCGGGTGAAAAGCCCGCACGCCGTAAGCCCAAGGTTTCCTGTTCAACGTTCATCGGAGCAGGGTGAGTCGGCCCCTAAGGCGAGGCAGAGATGCGTAGCTGATGGGAAGCAGGTTAATATTCCTGCACCGTCGTATGATGCGATGGGGGGACGGATCGCGGAAGGTTGTCCAGCTGTTGGAATAGCTGGTTTCTGGTTCATAGAAGGTACTTAGGCAAATCCGGGTACATAATTCAAGGGACTGGGACGTGTGCCATGTGCACGAAGCAATCGGAAGTGGTTCCAAGAAAAGCCTCTAAGCTTCAGTCATACGAGACCGTACCGCAAACCGACACAGGTGGGCGAGATGAGTATTCTAAGGCGCTTGAGAGAACTCGGGAGAAGGAACTCGGCAAATTGGTACCGTAACTTCGGGAAAAGGTACGCCTCGGTAGCTTGACCACTTTACTGTGGAAGGGCGAAAAGGTTGCAATAAACTGGTGGCTGCGACTGTTTAATAAAAACACAGCACTCTGCAAACACGAAAGTGGACGTATAGGGTGTGACGCCTGCCCGGTGCTGGAAGATTAAATGATGGGGTGCAAGCTCTTGATTGAAGTCCCAGTAAACGGCGGCCGTAACTATAACGGTCCTAAGGTAGCGAAATTCCTTGTCGGGTAAGTTCCGACCTGCACGAATGGCGTAACGATGGCCACACTGTCTCCTCCCGAGACTCAGCGAAGTTGAAATGTTTGTGATGATGCAATCTACCCGCGGCTAGACGGAAAGACCCCATGAACCTTTACTGTAGCTTTGCATTGGACTTTGAACCAATCTGTGTAGGATAGGTGGGAGGCTTTGAAGCGGGGACGCCAGTTCTCGTGGAGCCATCCTTGAAATACCACCCTGGTTTGTTTGAGGTTCTAACCTTGGTCCGTTATCCGGATCGGGGACAGTGCATGGTAGGCAGTTTGACTGGGGCGGTCTCCTCCTAAAGTGTAACGGAGGAGTTCGAAGGTACGCTAGGTACGGTCGGACATCGTGCTAATAGTGCAATGGCATAAGCGTGCTTAACTGCGAGACCGACAAGTCGAGCAGGTACGAAAGTAGGACATAGTGATCCGGTGGTTCTGTATGGAAGGGCCATCGCTCAACGGATAAAAGGTACTCTGGGGATAACAGGCTGATTCCTCCCAAGAGTTCATATCGACGGGGGAGTTTGGCACCTCGATGTCGGCTCATCACATCCTGGGGCTGTAGCCGGTCCCAAGGGTATGGCTGTTCGCCATTTAAAGTGGTACGTGAGCTGGGTTTAAAACGTCGTGAGACAGTTTGGTCCCTATCTGCCGTGGGCGTTGGAAATTTGAAGGGGGCTGCTCCTAGTACGAGAGGACCGGAGTGGACGAACCTCTGGTGTACCGGTTGTCACGCCAGTGGCATTGCCGGGTAGCTAAGTTCGGAAGAGATAACCGCTGAAAGCATCTAAGCGGGAAACTTGCCTTGAGATGAGATTTCCCGGAGCCTTGAGCTCCTTGAAGGGTCGTTCGAGACCAGGACGTTGATAGGCTGGGTGTGGAAGTGCAGTAATGCATTAAGCTAACCAGTACTAATTGCCCGTACGGCTTGTCCCTATAACCTTAGCAGGTATAGTTAATTCGAGATTACAGTGCTGTTTGTTGACACGACAGTTGCTACCCAATTACTTCTCCAGATTCAGAGCGCGTGACCACAGGCCACGCAGCTCGTACAAGTCATGCCTGATGACCATAGCAAGTCGGTCCCACCCCTTCCCATCCCGAACAGGACCGTGAAACGACTTTGCGCCGATGATAGTGCTGCAACCAGTGTGAAAGTAGGTTATCGTCAGGCTAGTTATAAAGCAAAGCCCACCAAGTGAACTTGGTGGGCTTTTTGCTTTGGTGCGTCCGTTTGCACGTACGGCTGTGCATAGTAGGGTGGGGACTCGTCCCCACCGAACCCAATCAACACGAACAACCGGTGGGTTCGAGAACCCACCCTACAACAGGATACGTTGACCTTTACGCAACCCGGCACTATAGTCGGGGATTCACCGATTTGCCGCCAGTCCTGATGCCCACGCTCGCTCAATCCGCTGGAGACCTGTTCCGTCACGTTGCGGCAGACAAGGCTGCGCTGTACCGGGCAATCATGGACACCTTCGCGGCCGCGAAGCGGCAATTCCGCCTGCAGTTGCGCCCGGACGAAGTGCAGATCGAAGCATGCTGGCCGGGTACTACGCCCTCAATCGAGGAAATCCAGCAAGCGTTGGCGGCCCTGACCGACTGGGGCAACCTCGAAGCGCACCCGGACACGGCGCGCGTCTCGAGCGTCGAGGATTTCTACCGCGCCCGTTTCTTGTACCGATTGTCGCTGGGCGGCGAGGCGGTCGAGGCTGGCCTGGCCGTGTTTGCGCGCACCCTGGCGCGCCAGAGCGAACTGCAGACCGTCGCCCTCGAGGACATCCTCATCCAGCTCAATGCCCTGCTGGCCCTGGCCGCCGAAACCGCGCCCGATCCGGCCAAGGTGCATACCGCCTTGCGCGATCTGGTGCGCGTCTTCGACGGCCTGGCCGATAACGCCCAGGCTTTCATGGCCAGTGTGGCCCGCACCATCGAATTACAGCAGGCCGACGTGCAGGCTGTGATCGCCTTCAAGCAGCGCCTGATCGATTACCTGAACCGCTTCGTCAGCGACCTGGTCGGGCGCTCGGGCACCATTGCCAGCCGCCTGCTGGAGCTGGACAGCCGGATCGAGCCGCTGCTCGTACTGGCAGCGCAGCGCGAACGGCGCGATGCGGCGCCCGGCGACGAACCCGGGCAAGCCGCAGCACTGGCCGAGCGGGTCGCCACTTGGCGCGAGCGCTGGCGTGGCTTGTCGCGCTGGTTCATCAGCGACGGCCACATCCAGGCCCAGTCGGAACTCCTGCGCGCCAAGGTGAGGGCGGCGATTCCCCAACTGCTGGCGGCGGTAGCCAGCCTGAACGAAAGACGTAGCGGCCGCAGCGACCGCTCGGCGGACTTCCGCATCCTGGCGCGCTGGTTTGCCGATACCGGCAGCGACGCCGAGGCGCACCGCCTGTGGCGAGCCGGCTTTGCACTCAATCCGGCCCGTCACTTCAGCCTGCAGGCCGAAACCGCAAGCGCAGACCCGGTGCCCGCCTCCACCCCCTGGGCCGATGCGCCGCCAGTGCGCGTGCATCCGCGCTTGCGCGAGCAGGGCGAGCTGACGCCGCGCGGCGCCGCCCCGCATGTCCGCACGCGCGACACCGAGCGCGCCATGCTGGCCGCGCGCGTTGCGGCCGAGCGCGCCCAGATCGACGCGGCGCGTGCGATCCTCACTACCGGCCGCGCCACGCGCCTGTCGGAACTCGGCATGCTCGATGCGGACGCCTTCCGCCTGTTCCTGAACCTGCTCGGCGAAGCG
>NZ_FPJG01000005.1 GCF_900119165.1 Amycolatopsis australiensis
CGAAATCGATCCTGTAGCCTCGGGCGCGATGATGCCGTCCGGCGTCGGCGTCTTGTCGCGGAACTCGCACAAATCGTTGATGATGCAGTTCCAGCATTTCGGCCGGCGCGCGACGCAGGTGTAGCGGCCGTGCAGGATCAGCCAGTGGTGGGCATCCTGCAAAAACTCCTTGGGCACGAACTTCAGCAGCTTCATCTCGACTTCGTCGACGTTCTTGCCCGGCGCGATTTTCGTGCGGTTCGAGACGCGGAAGATGTGGGTGTCGACCGCCATGGTCGGCTCGCCGAAAGCGGTGTTCAGCACCACGTTCGCCGTCTTGCGGCCCACGCCCGGCAAGGCTTCCAGCGCCTCGCGCGCGCGCGGCACTTCGCCGCCGTGCTGCTCGACCAGGATCTGGCAGGTCGCCATCACGTTCTTCGCCTTGGTGTTGTACAGGCCGATGGTCGCGATATAGCTTTTCAGCTCGTCGATGCCGAGGTCGAGGATCTGCTGCGGCGTGTTCGCCACCGGATACAGGCGGCGCGTGGCCTTGTTCACGCCGACGTCGGTCGACTGCGCCGACAGCAGCACCGCGATCAGGAGTTCGAAAGGCGTCGTGTATTCGAGTTCGGTGGTCGGGTGCGGATTGGCGGCGCGGAAGCGGGTAAAGATGGCGAGGCGTTTGGCGGGATTCATCGCTCAGTTTTTCTTTGCTCAGTTTTTCTTCGGCTGGGGTGGCGTGGCGTCGGTCGATGGCGTCTCGGTCGATGGCGTCTCGGTCGACGGGGTCTCGGTCGAGGCTGCGGCGCGCTGGCGTGCCCGTTCCATGGCGGCCGCGATGATGGCGCGCTTGCGTTCCTTTTCCGCCAGTTCTTCCGGCGTGTTGGTTTCTTCCGCCGTCACCGCCTTCATCTTTTCCAGGGCCTTGGCCGCCAGGCGCGCATCGTTTTCCTCGCGTTCGCGCTGCAGGCGCAGGCTGCGGAAGTCGTGGCGCGCGCGCGCCGCATCGGCCGCTTCCTGCGACCACGCCGCCCAGCCGGTGGTCTCGGTCACCGGGACCATGCTGATGCAGTCGACCGGGCAGGGCGCCACGCACAGGTCGCAGCCGGTGCACAGGCTCGGCAGGATGGTGTGCATCTGCTTGGCCGCGCCCATGATGGCGTCCACCGGGCAGGCCTGGATGCACAGGGTGCAGCCGATGCACAGGCTTTCGTCGATGAAGGCAACCGGGCGCGGGCGCTCGATGCCGTTGGCCGGGTTGATGGGAATGACCGGGTGGCCGGTGACGGAGGCCAGGCGGCGCACGCCTTCGATGCCGCCGGGCGGGCACTGGTTGATCGGCGCTTCGCCGTTCGCGATCGCCTCCGCATAGGGCCGGCAGGCCGGGTAGCCGCACTTGGTGCATTGCGTCTGCGGCAGCAGGTCTTCGATCTGGTCGGCAAGAGTCTTGGTCACGGTGATGCGGCGGCGTAAAGCCGTCATTATCCGACAAAAGCTTGGAGGGCGCGACCGGGGTTGTTGTTTCGATCAGTAAGTGGAACAGCGTACAGAGCTTATGCAATGTCCATGGCTTACTGACGGTACAGGCTGCGCATGCATGCGCGCCATCTTTCAAGGAGGAAAAAACATGAACAAACGCCTCATCGCCAAGAGCATGATCGCACTGATGCTGGCCGCCAATGCGCCGGCATTCGCCCAACACAATGACCGCCACGACCGCCGTGACGACCGCCGCGAATACCGCGACGAGCGCCGCGATGACCGCCGCGACTTCCGTGACGAACGCCGCGAAGACCGCCGCGATTACCGGGATGCCCGTCGCGACGACCGCCACGCCCGCCGCGGCGCCGGCCCGCGCCACGACCTGTATCGCGGCAACCGCCTGCCGTCCAACTACCACCACAGGCAATACGTGGTGGACAACTGGCGCTCGCACCGCCTGAGCGCGCCGCCGCGCGGCTACCACTGGGTGCAAGTAGGCAACGATTACGTGCTGGCGGCCATCGCCACCGGCATTATCGCCAGCGTTTTGCTGGGCAATTGAGTGGTTGGCGAGGACGCCGGCCCGCCGACGCGGGAGGCGTCTCTCCAGCCTGTTTATAGGAGAACGAAATGACTGAATGGATTGTCGCGCCCCTGCTGGCGGCCGACCCCACCTCGCGCCCGGTGTACCGGCCCGAGGAGAGCGACGCTGCCGCTGCGGCCAAGCCCGAACCTGCCGCCGACGACCGCCGCGGCGCCGACCGGCGTGAACCGCATGTCGATACGGACGACGATTTCGGGCGGGGCGAGGACCGGCGCGACAGCGCAGCTTGAGTTATCTGTCGTTACAAAAAAATGCCGCGGACTTCCGCGGCATTGTTTTTGTAGGGTGGACACCTGTGTCCACGCGGTCTGAACCGATGGGCATTCACGCGGCAAACCATATCGAATGGCATGCACTATCGATGGGTTAAGCATCGCATTCCCGCATGCGATGAGACAGCGTGGACACAGGTGTCCACCCTACAAGAGCAAAATCAAAAAAATGCCGCGGAAGACCGCGGCATTTTCTTTATGGACGTCGCGCTGTTCAGGCGTGCGCCTTGATGAACTCGCCGATCTTCGGACAAATGATCTCGCGCCAGCGGCGGCCCGAGAAGATACCGTAGTGGCCGGCCTTCGGCGCCACGTAGTCGAGCTTCATGTCGGCCGGAATGCCGCTGCACAGTTCGTGCGCGGCCTGGGTCTGGCCGGCGCCGGAAATGTCGTCGAGCTCGCCTTCGATGGTGAACAGGGCGACCGTCTTGATGTCCTGCGGACGCACCAGCTTGCCGCCGACTTCCCAGGTGCCCTTCGGCAGGCTGAAGTCCTGGAACACGGTCTTGATGGTGTCGAGGTAGTACTCGGCCGGCATGTCGAGCACGGCGTTGTATTCGTCGTAGAACTGGCGGTGGCTTTCGGCCGATTCCTCGTCGCCGCGCACCAGGTGCTGGTAGAACTCGCGGTGCGACTGGGCATGGCGGCCCGGGTTCATGGCGATGAAGCCGGCGTGCTGCAGGAAGCCCGGATACACCTTGCGGCCAAAGCCCGGGTAATTGCCGGGCACCGAATAAATCACGGTGTTCTCGAACCACGAGAACGGCTTTTCGGTGGCCAGGTCGTTGACGGCGGTGGGCGATTTGCGCGGGTCGATCGGGCCGCCCATCATGGTCATGGTCTTCGGCAGCTTCGGATCGTTGTCCGACGCCATCAGCGAGATCGCGGCCAGCACCGGCACGGTCGGCTGGCACACGGAAATCACGTGCACGTCAGGGCCGAGGGTGCGGATGAAGTCCTGGACGTAATAGATGTAGTCGTCCAGGTGGAATGGACCGGCCGACAGCGGCACCATGCGCGCATCGACCCAGTCGGTAATGTAGACGTCGTGGTTCGGCAGCAGGGCGCGCACGGTGTCGCGCAGCAGGGTGGCGTGGTGGCCCGACAGCGGGGCAACCACCAGCACGGTCGGCTGGGCCAGCGCGGCGAAGGCCGCGTCCGGCAGGTCCTTCTTGAAGTGGCGCAGCTGGCAGAACGGTTTTTCGACCGCAATGCGCTCGACGATCTTGACCGTCTCATCCTTGATGGTGGTGGTATCGATGCCGAAGGCCGGCTTTTCGTAATCCTTGCCCAGGCGGTACATCAGCTCGTAACCGGCGGCGATACGTTGCGAGAAAGGCGTGTGGGCGAAAGGGGAAACCGGGTTCGAGAACAACTTCGAGGACGCATCCGCCCATTGCATCAGCGGGGTCAGGAAGGAGCGTTGCATCTCATGCAATTGGTAGAGCATAGTAATCCTTCTTTGGTAGAGCAAAATCGCCTTGGCGGCGCCCGATGGCGCCCGCGTGCGCGAATTTTAATCAAATCATTATAGGGTCAAATGATTGGCTGGTGGAAATTTCCAGCACCCTCGTTCAGATTTGGTATTTGCTTAGAAGGGGTTATAGCACCGTTTTCGAGAGGGCGTCCGTGATGCGCCACACATAAAAACAAATGCCCCGGCTAGCCGGGGCATTGTGGTTTTCTGGTGACTGAACCAGAAAGTCTTAGTCGAAGACCGGGGTCTCGACGCCGAGGATCTTGTGCAGTTTCGGCGAGGTCGTCGTGTACTGCATGTGGATCTTCTTGTCCGGGAAGATGTACGGCGCGGCGCCGAAGGCGGCCAGCGCGGCTTCGTGGAAGCCCGACAGGATCAGCTTTTTCTTGCCCGGGTAGGTGTTGATGTCACCCACGGCAAAGATGCCCGGCACGTTGGTTTCGAACTTCTCGGTGTCCATCACCTTGAGCTGCTTGCGCTCGATGTCCAGGCCCCACTCGGCGATCGGGCCGAGCTTCGGCGACAGGCCGAAGAAGACCATCAGCATGTCGAGCGGCACGCGGCGGGTGACGCCGTCGGCGCCGGTGACCTTCACTTCGCTCAGCTGGCCGTCTTTTTCGTCGTAGCCGGTGACCTGGCCGGTGATCAGCTGCATCTCGTATTCGTCGCACAGCTGCTTCATCTTGGCGACCGATGCCGGGGCGGCGCGGAAGTCCTCACGGCGGTGCACCAGCACGACCGACTCGGCCTTGCCGACGAAGTTCAGGGCCCAGTCCAGTGCGGAGTCGCCGCCGCCGCAGATGACCAGGTTCTTGCCCTCAAAAATGCTCGGGTCCTTGACGCGATAGTGCAGCTGGGTGTTCTCGAACTTCTCGATGCCTTCGACCTTGATCGTGCGCGCCTGGAACGAACCGACGCCGGCGGCGATGAAAATGGTCTTGGTGATGAACTGGGTGCCGGTCGAGGTTTCGACGTTGAAGCGGCCGTCTTCGCGGCGCTGCACGGTGGTCACTTCCTGGCCAAGGTGGAAGGTCGGCTCGAACGGCTCGATCTGCTTGAGCAGGTTGTCGGTCAGTTCCTGGCCGGTGCACACAGGCACGGCAGGGATGTCGTAGATCGGCTTGTCCGGGTACAGTTCCACGC